>NZ_JBBORP010000002.1:0-13087 GCF_038004645.1 Paenibacillus sp. FSL M8-0212
TGGGATCGTCAGCAAAGACCATAAGGTGGACATGACGATTGGCCAAACGACAGCCCTGGTCGATGGTCAGAAGAAAGACTATGGTACGCAAATTATCTTGAAGCAGAACCGGACATTCGTTCCGCTTCGCCTGGTCAGTGAAGGACTTGGCCAGAAGGTGGAATGGGACAAGATTGGTCGCTGGGTCTGGATCGGGAACAAAGACTTCCGTAGTACAGATGACAAGCAGTTCAAGCAGAAGCAGTTGAGTGATTTTAAAACTTATGCGAAATCAGACTATGTCTTCAAGACAATAAAGAGTCAAAGCTACTCGGGTATTAAGGTAATCAATGAAAGTGATCTGCCGATTAAGTTACAAAATGGACAGATAATCTACAGTATTGATTTAGTTAAAAAGGATGGCGACAATTTTATTTCTATTCGGAGCTCTCAGCGTGGAACACCCATCGATTTACTTGTAAAAGGCGATTTTGCTAGAGGTAGGAATCATGTAGATAGCATGTTTGTGAATAATGGTGACAAAACAGGAACTGGCTATTATCCCGTGCTAAGTAGATTGGATAAGTTCCAAAACGGAGATTACGTTCAGAATTTCGACTGGACTAAATTTAATATAAATCAAGCTGACTACATTATGATTCAAGATGGTGACTTACAGGACTATGGCGTTGCACTTGTAAATCCATTTAAGTAGGGAGAAAGATCAATGATAAAAAAAACGATCTACTCTTTACTTAGCTTAGTACTTATTTTGTCGTCAGTTCTCACAATTTTTACATTTAGTCCGGGGAAAGCTGAAGCTATTGGAAGTTCGAGACTTTTTCAAGATCCTGAAAAACCTAATATCTATTATTTTGTTGGGATGGTCTACTTTGAGGTATGGAGCGATTCTTCTGGAGCTTGGACGAGAGGGAAAAGTCCAAAAATGTGGACTGAAGTAGACGGTGGTCCTTATGAATTCAGCTTTTCTTCAAATCGAAAAGTCAAAAGTTTGAGTGCAGAAGCTTATGATTTTAATTGGAAATATGCAGATGAAACATTTAATACATCCAGAACCGGGGAATTAGCGGCTAACAATAAACGGTACTACATGCTGGCAACATCAACGAAAGAGTACACATTAAAAAAGAGTACTGTGAATGGTGTAGGAAGCAGCTCAGTAAACATGGACGTTATTGTCCAAAATGGATATCTTGACGCTGTGAAACCAGTCGATAGACGAGAAGAGGAGGAACGTAACGGGAAAACTTTTGCAGCCAAAGTTGAAGGTTATCGCTACTTCTTCCCTACCCTGTTTACCATTGAACTAGAACCCACTGAAGGACAAGCAATTGTCAAACACTGGACCACAACCGGTCAAAGTCTGGACGGTGTAGACGGATTCACGGACAAAAAAGTGAAGCTGGAGAAGGATAAGCCATACAACTTCACCCATACTGCTCCTGGTGAGAAATACACATATGAGGGTCACAAGAAGAGTATGCAGGGAGATCCTTCGAGTCTATCTCGAAAATCCGGAGATCCTGGACAGTTCATATATAACGGCCAGTACCCGGTCTATTATGTGTACTTCTACTACAAGCCTAAAGGCGACCCACCACCGCCAGGTAAGAACGTGTGTACCGCACCACAGCCAGGACGTACGCTGGAGGGTAAGTACATGGATCCGGGTGTGACAGGCATGATTAAAGCAGATCAGCGCGGAAACGAGCATTTCGACGTTCTAAAGGGGATTCCAACATCAGAAAGCTTATATGGGAATGTCTTCAGCCGAGATTATTTGTTCCAGAACAAATTCGTACAAATGACCGGCACATGTGAATACATCGTGAAAGTAGAACAAACATGGACATTGAACTGGTCCGAGCCTGTTCCTGGGACAGATGCTGAAGGAAATCCAACAACGAATTATATTGACCGTACAGATACCGAAGTCGTACCAAGCGAATACACAGTGGTTCGGCCATATGCATACTGGACGATAGATGAACTGAGCGTGTACAACATCCAGGATGCGGTGCTCCAGAATTACGCATTTTCCGGAAGCGAGATCACCATCACGCCAACCGGATACACGCCGCCTGAGTTCAAGGCAGAAACAACAGGCGATAAATATCCAGCAGCGCAGCCTGGCACGCAGCAGGGGCCTGCGCGTACTAAACCAGGAGGAACCACAAGGCCGTCTCCTGATCGTGAGAATCTGCAGAGTGTAGCTGAAGCTGCTGTTCCGGATGTACAGGTCGAGAACGATTCCCTGGTGTTCAAGGGTCAGACCGTAATGAACAAGCAGCGTACTGCGAAGGAGGGGCCGCAGCCGGGACAGATCCCGGCGCCGGTGCAGATTGGGAAGGACGTGTTGTACAGCCCGTACAACTACATCCCGACTGAAAAGACCAATAAGAAGGATGAGGTCAGCACTGGCCAGATTCATTATGTCGTGGCCGATGGTAGCATCGATGCCGAAGAGGAAGAACTTGAATACGAGATCCTCGGCATTAACACCGTCACCGTGCATACGCCAGTCGTGAACTATTCTGCCGTGTCGGACGATCAGCCGCATAACCAGAAAACCAAACCGGACATGAGCCGTTCGGCTCTGATCCTGGATCGGCCGTTCACGGTTCGGATACCAACGTCAGGCCAGCACCTGGACGTGGCGCAGTATCCGGGATACGGCAATCGGGACTATGCGAAGTATTTCCGGACGAAGCAAGTTCGCTTCCCGTTTGATGTCTATAACGCGACCAAGTCGCAGTTCATCCCGAAAGACAACTGGATCGACATCCCGGTGGACCAACTGGACACTACGTTCCAGCTTCCAGTCTGGGTAGACGAAGGGAACTACCAGGTGTACTTCCGGAATATAGCGGAGAACGCACCGTCCGGATACGACTGGCAATCGGATGCGAATCTGGATCTCGCGAACCACGCAGCAGTAGATGAGGTTTCGGTCCAGGTCATTGGCCGTCTGTATGATTTCCATATCACCGACATCGTGGACTATAACTGGGAACGTGTCTTCCGGACTTATGCCGGCAGCCGCGATCCGAGTGGCGCAAGCTACTGGGTTGGCCAAGCAGACATTGATGGCAATCCTCGAGACATTGGCAGTAATGGCAGTAAGCTAACGTTGCCGATCCGTCCAGGTAGTAACTATCTAACGGGTATGCAGAACGTGGCCGTAAAGCAAGGCTATCACTTCAAGTTTGATTTCAAAACGAAGGGCAACATGTTCAGCCTGAAGGACGGGATCCGAATCAAGCCGACCTTCTCTTACGTTAGTAAGGAAGGCGGCACACCGGTTCCCGTGGATTTGTACTACAAGACCAACGAGCAGCCGTTCGTCCGGATCGGTTCTCCGGAAGACAAAGTGGAACGGTACGTTATCCTGCAGGAACGACTCCGGAACGTGAGCCTGGGCGCTATGAAGAACTCCGGATACTGGAAGTACGATCAGCACTTAACGGCAGCCGAGAAGCTGGGTGTCGATCGGGAAAAGTTCATGCGAAATTACGTACTCAAGTTCACCAAGCTCAAAACGCCTGTCGGCGGGTACGGTCTGCTGATCCTTCCGGAACAGCTCAAGACCTTGATCGGGCCGAAGGAGATCCCGACGAACGCGTCTGTCACTACGGAACGTGCGAACGCATCGATCCAGCAATGGTTTGGTGAATACAGTATCCCAGCCGATGTGTATACGGTGGCCAAAGGAACGAACCTGGCCGAGTATGGCCGTGTGAATGGTGGCCTGACTGACAAATCACCGATCTTCCTGAAAGACGGCTATATCGTAGTTAACTTCGATATTGAGTCGATCCAGAACGGAAACCTGCAGGAACCACATTTGCAGTACATCCATGCACCACTGATGAATCAATGGAGAATGGAAGGGTATCGGCCAAACATCCTGGATTCGTATCTAAATGTTTATCATGTAAAGGATGGAGACGTAGTCTTCTACAATGCAGATAAGTCCAGTAGAGACGATTTCAGCGCCCAGGCGCCGCATTAAGGCAAAACAAAAGGGAACCGGCAGTATGCCGGTTCCCTAAATTTTTCAAAACGCCTATCTATCAATCTAGCAGTTATGGTATAGTAGTGAAAAATAATTACAAGCCATCGTTTCAAGCGGCTAAACCGGATTGGCGTCCGGAGTAGCTGTCTCAACCGACCAAGAATCGGGAAGAAACAGGACACTTAAACAACAATGACTTGAATTACGGACATTGTATCATGCTTGACCATACGTGGGCAACATGAGAATAGTCGTGATTTCAATAAAATTTTGGAAAAGTAGCCTTGATCTCCGTTCGCGGGAGGATCAAGGCTTTTTTGGTTTCTTGGATCCATCGTAACTGGCTTATACCGGTGCGTGATCATACATAAAAAACGCATATCTAAGCTGTAAGCTTTCGAACTTTTTTGAAAAAAAGAAGGTCGAAGGCCTGATTTCTTATTGCCAAAAATCAATATTGGGCGCTCAATGCCACCCAAAACGACGTTAAAAGCTTATGGGGTAAGTCGTCCCCATCCCCTCGAAGAGAGCAGCAGGAAAACGTACTGCAGGCGTATCTGAGGGTGACAAGTGCCGTTAGATGGTGAGACAGCGTATATTACGTAGATGCCCCTGCATCTTTCCTAGATGGGGAGTTGTGACTCCAACGACCCCAAGACCCGTCCGTGTGGGCTATTGCCCAGGCTGGCCGTCAAAGTTAGTACAGACTATACGCGATAAAGCACGACCTAGGCGCGTTTGATGACGGTTTTACAGTACCCTGTATAAGGGGGCTGTGCCCAGATGCACCATTGGGCACGGAATGCAGGGGTGGGTGTGGGGAGATATGTTTTACATTTCGTTCTCACGTAGTGAGGACGAGCTCGCATCAGCGAGGTTTCCTTTCATCAGTTTCACGTTAAATACGTATAAAAGGGGCTCGTTAAGCGACGATTCAAGTTGTTCACGCAGCCGTGCATCGAACCGAGGCTTGTGGTAAACGTGATTTTCGTTTTCCACACGGCGAGGTGAGATGTACGGAACGGAGCGAAGCGACGTGGCACTTAGATAGCACGAAATAACTAGATACAACAAGGGATTTCGCGGATTTTCGCGAATTTAAATAGCGAGGTGATAACAGTGGACGTAAAACCCTTAAATTTTGTTTACAGCACGGTTCAGCTGGCTACAACGTTGAAAATTGGTCGCTCTACGGTCAATAAGTATGCGAGAAGTCTAGAAAGTGCTGGCTACGTATTTATGAAGGACGAAAAAGAGCATCGAGCCTTTACAGATCACGATATTATTGCATTTAAAGCTCTTATTGATCTTCTAACTCGCGGAGCTGAGTACGATAGCGCAGTAGAAGCTACGGTATCAAGCTATTCGCGCACTAACAATAGCGATTCTGTAGCACTAGTCGCTACGTCAGATAGCAAGCCAGAGATCGCTATGCTTAACGCTAAGGTAGATGATTTGATATCAGCGGTGGCCATGCTTTCAGGGAAGATTGATCAGATTGTAGATGAGCGAGTCCGAATAGAGGTTGCGTCGGCGTCGGCAGGGATTAACACGCAGGTAACCCAGGTGTTGGACGAGATTCGGAAAGCCCAGGATCGGACAGATCAGAAGCTGGACGATATTTCTTCCAGAGTAGAAACGCATGGGAAGCGGAAAAAATTCCTGGGTATATTCTAATCCTTATACTTCGGAAGTTAAAATAAGATATATTTTGAAGAAAATTTAGCCAACTGAAATTTTTTTTTTGAAGCCAATAATTTTTTCAAACCCCTGAACAATCAATGGAATAGGATGCAAATATAAGACATACTATCTATATGAATTATAGTCGGCAACTGGTCCATATGTTGATTGAGTTGCCTTTTCTGTTATAATAGATTTATAGAGATTATGGCTCTTGTGAATACGACTTTGGGGTTCTGCCACGTGCTTATTTTTTATTAGGAGCGTGGTCAGATGTCCATTGAAAGTACATTGATTGTTGTTTGGAATATATGCCGAATTTTTACATTTTTCGTGAGTTTCTTTTTTGCCATTCGTAGGGCTCCAAGAGTGCTTAGATGGATCGGAAGAAAATCAAGGATTTTATTAAAAAAAATAACTCTCAGCAAAATACTGAGAGTTATTTTTAGGGACAAGTTTTCCCAATAATTTAGCTACCAACTGAATTATTGGATCGCACTGTGGCATATTCCCAACAGTCCTTATTCACGCCTTCGTTACTACCAATAACGAGGGCTTTTTTTTGCTCTTTTTTATCAACGTGGAATTCTACACAAAATAGGAATGTATGTTTTCTTCATCCTATCTATATGTGTTCCTTTGTCTTAATATCTATGAATAATTATATCATATTGTAACCCAAACACAACAAAAGACTACTTAACACTACACAAAAGGTCTATGCCACCAACGTAATTTTGCATTTATTTTACTAAGAAAGGTTGAAAAAATAATACATCCTTTTGGTTGAAAAGATCATGTGTTCACATGTATGATTATAGTACAGATACAGAGAAAAGAGGTTGTGGTAAATTATGGGAGATAATTCTGATCAAGCTCATACAAAGAAGAATAAGCAATTTTGGCAAAGTCATTCTAAGTATATGGCTGATATATCGAATTTTATGCAGATACATAGGAATTGGCGCGACTGGACTAAGAATTCAAGAAAGGGATTTTTCCCTGTATTCACGCCTGATTTCTCCGCAATTTCAAAAGATGTTTCAGGTAATGCAATTAAATTGTATTTGTTCTTAGGTGCTAATTCTGATAACCAGGCAGGATATACATTAATTTCTGTTGAGACAATGGCGCAACACTTTGAAACGAATACGAGAACAGTACATAACTGGTTGAAGGAATTAAAAGATAATAAAATGATTCTTCGCGTACAACCTGGCTTTAAGCAAGCTACATTCACTTTTTTATTGCCGTATCACAATGAATTTTTAAGTACTGTTTATGGAAATAAGTTAGCCAATATGATAACAGCCTATAACGAAGGTATAGAAGTTAAAAATGTTGAAGAACGAGAGCTATTAAGGCGGATAGAAGAGTATGAAATGGTAAAAGACCTTTTCTAGTCTCAAAAAGCATGCTTTTTGAGACTGGAGTAAATGGTTCTGTTTTTGCGTCTCTAAATATGGTAAAATTTATTTTGAGACGTTTCAAAAATGGTGTGGTTATTTTGAGTCTAGGAGTGGATCATTAATGAAAATGGCTTATGGGCGAGTTTCCAGCAAAGATCAGGATCCGGAGCGGCAACTGGTCAAATTTCGCGAATTAGAAATTGAGGATAGGTACATATTTGTAGACAAAGCCAGTGGCAAGAATTTTGAACGTCCCAAATACCAGGCAATGAAATTATTGATCCGAGAAGGGGACGTGGTCTATCTGGACGCATTGGACAGGTTAGGCCGTGATTATGATGGGGTTATTTCAGAATGGAAACATATCACAAGAGAGCTCCATGCTGATATTGTTTGTTTAGATAATGAGGTCTTGTTTGATTCAAGAAAGTTCAAAAATATGGGTGACATAGGAAAGCTTCTTGAAGATCAATTTTTAAGTATGCTTGCTTATGTCGCTGAGCAGGAAAGAAAGAAAAATCATCAGCGTCAAGCCGAGGGAATCCAGATTGCGAGAGCAGGGGGCGTAACGTTTGGTCGCCCACGACAGGAAATCAATGATACGTTTGTGGAGGCCTATGAAGAATGGAAGAGAGGAAATATTACAGCGACCGGAGCGTGGAAACAAGCGGGACTAACTAAGTCCACTTTCTATAGACGTGTTGTGGAGTTTGAGAAAAAATAATTCCAAATCAGTTGTAAACAGCCACAGTTTGTTTACGTATATTGTATAAAGGAGAAGCATCAAACTCGCTTTTTGGGTGGAAAGTCCTAGTGTCGGCAATATTGACAAGTTAATTTTTACTGTGATAAGTTTAATTAATCATTAAGCTGATAGCTGAATTCGGCGTTAGGAAACGGGTAATTTGAGGGTATACTCTACAGAATTTCTGAATAAACTAGTAACAAGAAGGGTCGTGAGTTTATGCACCCACTCCTTGAGAGGAAAAAAGGCATGAAGAAACGGGAATTTATTGAAGTTCCAAAGGACGTAAAGCTCAGAGGAGAGTTTTGCATCACGAATGTTCCCCATGTCAAAGAGGATATAACCGTAACAGGATTAGAATACACTGTTCGTTCAAGTGTGCAGGCTAATTTAGGCTCCATTTACGAATATATGAGACATAATGATATTAAGACGTTTGATTATAACGATTACCATTCTCCGTATTAAAAAGCAGCCTATTTTCGAAATGGGCTGCTTTTGCGTTGTTCATAGCGACGATGTGATACCATTTCACCAAGGTTGAACCCAAACTCTTTTTTAGAGGGGCCTTCTCTTGGAACGACAATAGTGATGACAAGAACAGCATCTGTAAATACTAAGGACATCTCAATAGCTTTCCCATCATAGGTTGAAAGAAACTTGTATGAAAGGTTACCTCTTCCTTTCCACTGAGCATCCTTTACTTCCGCCGAATCAATAACAGCTTGTGCCAGCCGAATTAATTCTTCTGGAGTCGGAATGTCGTCTGGGTGTTGATTATGAAGTCTATAATTAAGACGTTTAACGGCATGAGGAGGGAAGCGGATGTAGTCTTCTTTGATTAACTCTTCTGCGGTTACATCCTCAACAACTTGATTTTTGAAATCTAGTACCGCTTGTTTCTGTGCTGGTGTCAAAACAACTTTTAAGCCATTTGTATCCTTGTGAAGCCACTCTTTTTGGGTACGTGTAACAGATTTCGTTGCAATTTTACTAAGTTGTCCTTCTTCAAGCTCGATAATATCCTGGAAATATACTTGTCCTCTTTTAAGCGGGATTACTGGATTTTTCTTGTTCATAAGTGATTCCCCTTTTGATTTGTATTTTTTCTATTTTCCTCTTCACTCCTGAAAGTCTCTCACTGACTCCTTGTTGCGAAATTTGGAGACCTGACTTTCTAACTTCACCTGCAATTTGCTCTTGTAGGTATCCTTCCAATTCTAAAACGAACACTTCTGTTTGCTTTTCCGTGAAACTGGAAGTCGCTATAAACAGATCATAGTCGTCGACGAATTCTTTTGGCTCCTTTAGTGACCAATCCAATGTAACAAGGTCAAAATTATCGTCATAATTCAAATCTCCTATCTTTGTTGCCCCGTATGAATAATTTCCCGTTTCGTCCCTTTGCTCTGTTATTTCTTCATAACTTACAAGTCCATAGTCTTCGTGAGGCTGATCTCTGTACTTCTTTTTTCTTAGTCGAGTACGAGATAACTTCTTAAAGTACCAATCAAAATGTTTTTGCAGATAGTGGACGAAATATACACCACGCATAGGATCGTATTTCATTATAAGCTCCCAGAACAATCCTATAACACATATGAGGTGTTCAGGTAATTTGGGCTCTCCATAAGGCGACCAAAGGATCTTAGTTTTGCTTTTATCGATAAGAGAATCAAAGCGATAGAACTGATTCGCTGATTGATAGAGGTATGTAAGGAAAACTTGTATTAAGTTTTTGAAAGTATCATTTTTTTCTTGATTCCATCCATTTTTATGAGCTAATTGTGTAAGGGTTACAAGTCCTTCAATTTGCTGATAGATGTTTGTATTAGAGGCAACTTGAATCAAATGCTTCTTGAAATCATCTTTACTTGTCAGATTCATAGGGTTAATTCCTCCTTTGGACAGAGAATGGCATAAAAATAGAGTGCCCGCAGCGTAACTTGTCGCTTGTCTGGCACTCTATATATTTATAATACCCGGAGGTGGAAAATCATACAAGTATATTTGATTTAATCTAAAATAAAATTCTTGATAAAGTATGAGGCGATAATTATAATGGTGGATATTAAGTATATCATTTAATTTTCTTTGCGGACTTGATCGGCAAAGTGGGATGTGGGAGTTTAGTACTTCCAAGATAATAGCCTGGGACTCTTGAAGTATTTGGGCAAACATTGGTTAATAGACATCTTTTTATTTTCTTTGTCCTGCATGGATAAACGAGTGAGGTAATAAATAGTTTGTAAATGGAAGCCGGTTAGAGTTGGCATTTTAGTTTGTGCTGCTCATAATGAGGTTTTTTTGTTGCGCTTAGGAGCTGATACGACAGGCATTTTGCCTGATGTATCAGCTTTTTTTATACAGAAAATTAAATTAGTGGAGGCGAAATGAAATGGATTCAATGGAGGTAGTAAAGGAAATCAGAGTGCAGCTACATGAGATGAAGAAGGAGATTGAAAAAATTAGGAAGATGCGATCAGAGTTCCAGGAAGATTCGGAGAACTTTAAACGCTATTCTATTCTGCTGGAAGGAATGATTCGAAGGGAAAGTGAGATGAAGTGGATCGTTTCATCTCATGTCAAAAAGAACATTAGAAAAACGATCCAGGAACACCGGGACGGGCAAGTGAATAATCGTCCTGTTCTTAAGTTGGTGAAGTAAGGAAATGCCGGCATTTGTGCCGGCTTTGTAGATTGAAGATGGTAGCGGAAGGTCAGTAATTCTTAACCCCAAAGTTGCTTGCAACTGCTGGACTGACTGCAAAAGTTAAGAACGGAATCACGTTTCGCCGGACGTGGTTTTTGTACTCAATCGGCACGAAGGTGATTCGATCCGGAGGATCGGCCGCGGAGCGGCAAGCAGTATGTTGGATCGCCGGGAGTCGATGCGAAGCATCGCCCTGTAAGGGAATGACTCCACTAAAATTACTCATAGCTCGAACTACATATGTAGCATACGAACGAGCGTAACAGGAATGCTCGGGGCGCTTTCTCTCTGCCATCTGCTTTGAAAGATGGCAGAGAGAAAGCGCCTGGGCAATCTGTCTACTCGCTTAGAGCCACAAGGGTTAAAGACGTTTTTGTGCATCCTCGCGTAGCGAGAATGCGACGAGAACGAAACACTTGTGCACCTGGGTGAAGTCTGTCTTCAGGAGAAAGGATGCTGACGCGCATTCGCGCGTGAACCTGTTCAGACGCTCAGGATTTTTAATCCTTCGGTCTTCACAGGTCTGAAGGAAAGGAAGGGGTTAAAGGTGGGCAAGTCAACGGTTGAAGTACAGATCGAGAAGATTTTCAGGCACACCAGACAAGGTAGCTACGCAACCAGGGATCGGTACAAGGACAGTTGTTTAATGTTCGCGAGATTCTGTCTGGATCGTTTTAAGATGCAGAACGTGCGAAACATTCACGATAAGCACGTCGCAGCATTCATTGAGGAACGTTTGAAGCAGGGGATCGGCGCAAAGACGATCAAGGGTGACCTCTCTGCCTTGCGATATATGCACGATCAGGTTCAACGGCCAAGGTATGATCTGGCAAACAACCAGAAGCTGCAGGAGGATTACGGGTTAACGATCGGGACCACACATCAGGTCAATGGGGATCGTGCCTGGACAACATCGGAGTATGACGGCATGATGCAGGTTGCAAAAGAGCTTGGTAACAGCAATGTGGCCGATTGTATGCAGCTGAGTCGGACGATGGGTCTCAGAATCACCGAAGCAGCAGCCGTAAGCCGTTCTCAGGCCGAGTATGCGCTTCGTACAGGCGTTTATCAGGTCAAAGGGGAAGCAAAGAACGGGAAGCACCGTGAAGTGCCTCTAAGCGCCGCTGGAAGGCTTGTACTGGAACGTCGGATGTCTGTAACGAGCCGGGGAGAACGGTTGTTTATCCGTCCGGGTGAGAAGACGCATCAGGTCGTTAACCGGATGCAGAAGTTTTTGGAGCATCATCGGGATAAGGTGCTTACGGAAACTGGTATGCAACAGAGGACAGATCGCAGGGATGGGAGTTCCAGAAGTCTGACGTTTCATGGGCTCAGGTATGGGTACGTGCAGGATCGGATGGGGCAGGAGCTTGCAAAGGGATATAGCCGTGACAATGCGGCATTAATCGTAAGCCGTGAGGTTGGCCATGAGAGAGTAGACGTAATCCGAATATATAGTCCGGATTAGGCTTGTAACTTAATCAAGAGTTCGACAGAAGTTTTGGGAACGTCTTTCGATTCTTTATAAATGGACATGAGAAAAGCGATGGTGTCTGTATCATTTTTAAGTTTAAGAGTCTTTTTCAACTCGTTAAGTTCGTCCTTTATCTGAGCTTCAATCATTGTGGATTTTCGCGTGTTCATCGTTCATCCTCCATTTCTTATAGGTGAATTATAACTGCGAGAACATTCAAAATCAATACAATCAACATTCATAAACGTTTAAAATGTATTCAAAAATGTTTACTTTGTGCCCATAAGGTGTTAATATGTGTTCATCACACAATGAAATGGAGAGATTAATGCTATGAAATTAACAGTATTGGTTGAGCAAAATTACGGACAACACGATTTTACGGGGTACGTACCGGAGATGCGTTTAAGTGCCACAGGAGACACCCAAGAAGAGATGATGTCGAACCTGAAGGATCTCGTTGAGCTTCAGATATCCAGTGTGCCATCGATGTACCGTTGTGATGTACAAACTATCACGTTCGATAAGGAGGTGAACCATCAAACAGACCTGACTTTACTAGGGAAGCAAACGTGCGGTCTACTCGTTAAAGAGATTGAGCTCTTAATGCGACAGTTCAACGAGTCGATAAAGAACTTGAATGTTGTAGACACTGGAAATTTTGTAAATGTGTACTTTGTACTGGCAGAACAAGGCTTCGTTTACACCTACGATAAAAGAAAAGGTACATACGATGAATCATTTATGTCCTTAACGGAAATGCAGCATTTTAAAAATTTAGGCTTATTAGACTAAGAGGAGTGGGGAACATGAAAAAGGTATTACTGAGCATCATGACAGGGGTTTTGGCGTTTGGCATTACGGGAGCTGCGGTTTCAGCAGCTCCTGCGAAACAAGTGGAAGTTTTACTGAATACGGTGAAAATGAAGTTTCCGGACGCGAAGCCATTCCAGGATGGCCAAGGTAGTGTGATGGTTCCGATCAGGTTCGTGTCAGAAGCCCTGGGCGCAAAGGTGACGTACTCCAAGGTTGGCAAAGTGTCCAAGGT
>NZ_JBBORP010000003.1:0-2281 GCF_038004645.1 Paenibacillus sp. FSL M8-0212
TACAGATTTGAATGCAAAGTTTGATTTTTTCTTTAGCTACTCAAGGTCTTCGTATGATGGATTTAGTGAACATGTAATAAAAGATTTATCAACATATGGAATTAAACTTTGGGTTGATATTCACGATGTTCCACTTGGTGTGAACGTTCTCGAACATTTGGGTGAGGTTCTTAATGAAACAAAGAAGACCATTGGAGCAATTCTAATCATTAGTAATAATTACTTCTTCAAAAAGTGGTTTCAGATTGAGTTTCAGTATTTCATCAATAATAATATTCCTGTGTTTCCACTATTATTTGAAATTACCAAGGAAGATATCCCTATGGAATACTCATTTATAAAATCTCTGGATAGGGTAACTATTCGTTCTGTTAATGATGATAGCTATCAATATGCAATTAATAAAATACTTACTGTCTATATTGAGAAAAATAAAAAGAAATGCATTTCAACTAAAATTGAAAATACAATTTTCGAATCATTAATATATAGTTATATTGAGACACAATATAAAGATTCTTGTGTTATTTCCGCAAATAATATAGGTAAGTTCATACATTACTTTTATAAGACAAACAAAATTATAGTTCCCAATTTCATTAATGTTTTAATAAACATAACGGAAATCAAACTGCAATTTTATTTTAATGAAATGTTTACTCGCTCTGACCTTGATGTTATTAACTTAATAGGGAAAGTTCTAATAGATTGTCATACTCAAAATCACGAATGTACTCTATCGTTTCTAAAATAGTATTAACTAACATATCAGGATCAGTTTCGGTATTTAACCTCGAGATAAAATTCTTTAAATAATAAAACTTTTCGATGTTTAATTCTATTTCTTCTAATATTACTTTAGCAGCATATCCAGTTGCCCCGACTGGAATTATATATTTGTTATGTTCAAGTGCACGAGAGTAATCACCTAGTACTCCCTTAGATGCTTTAAGCTGTCCATCGTAAAAGTTATTTCCGAATAAGAATATAACTATTCCGACCTTCTTAATCATATCGTCCTGGTACATTTTTTTTGCGTCATGATCTATGTGATCTGCTTTGCCTTTAATAAGGGGCAACGTTTTTATAGATAAATACTTATTTATATCAAAATTTTTCTCAGCGATGGCGTGTAATGCACCACTGACTACTTGAGGACCTACTCCCTCAATTAAACCTGTAGAAATATGATAGTCTTTTTTTATTAATTTTTCTCCTAACTTACTCATTAAAATTGCAGCATCTTGTTCAGTCCAAACACCGTAATCCCTGCAACTACCTGCTATGAAGATTTTTCTAGTGGCATTCTTCTTTTGAATTTGTGATAGTAATCTAGGGATTTCTTTGTGATCATCAACAAAAACAGTATTAATTCCAAATCTTTTTAAATCTTTTACTATGTGTTTTTGCTTCTCTATTTCATATAAGCAGTTGTCATATTCAATTTTCAACTTTTTCTTTTCTGGGGTGTTTTCTGGAGTTTCTGAATATTTTTTTTCAATTTCAAAACTATTTATTCTTTTCGTTAAGCAATAATGTGTTCTAACATTTTTGGCTATTGCTCGAATAGAGGAAAGTATCTGTAAAAAATCTGGATCATTAAAACTGTAGCCAATAAAGAGAAAAGTTTTAGTTAAAAGTTGACCCGTGAGTGCGTTAATAAATAGTTGATGAGTACTATAAAAGGAACTATAATCATCTTTTGTTAAAACTATACTATCCGGAGTGCGTGAATCACCATGAAATTTATATATTGTTACATCAGAATTATCTTTAGTTGTAGAGAAGTTTGAGTCAGAGATTTTTAGGTCATATTCTTTATTTTGTTTTTCTATACATCTCTCAATTATGTTGTCATAGTTAGTTGTCCAATATGTTTTAATTGGCATTGACGCTAATATATCCATAGGATCATTCTTTACATAATTATGAGAAAATTTTTGTAGGATAAGTGTCAACAACTCATGTTTACTTCCTGATCGACCGTTTACAAAGTATTGAGCAAGTGAGATTAAATCAGATTCCTTATCAACATCTAATTTAATCTCTGTAGCTAATTCTCGCAGAAGCTCTTTCCAATTGACAAAACCAGAATTTTGAGATAAACCAGCTCCAGCAAAAATGGCAGCATTTTCTTGGAAAATCGCTTTTTCAAATTCACGAATAAAGATTTCTTTGCTTATATCATCCATTAACCCCAAACCTTTCTTTTACTACGATTTGTAGAACGTGTTTTTGTTGAGTGCAATATTACAATACCTTTCAAATCTAATTATTCAAT